>NZ_JBBOCH010000001.1:3145000-3168311 GCF_038000405.1 Paenibacillus sp. FSL M8-0334 | reverse complement strand
GATAAGCCTGTTCATTTCCACTGCGTATTCCATCGGAAGCTCCTTCGTGAACGGTTCGATGAATCCCATGACAATCATTTGCGTTGCTTCAGCTTCGCTTAAGCCCCGACTCATCAGGTAGAACAGCTGATCTTCTGAAACCTTGGAGACGGTGGCTTCGTGCTCAAGCGTAACATTATCATTCATGATCTCATTGTACGGTATCGTGTCCGATGTGGACTCGTTGTCAAGGATCAGCGTGTCACATTGGATGTTTGCTTTGGAACCAACGGCTTGTCTGCCGAACGAAGCCAATCCTCGGTAGGTCACTTTGCCTCCATGTTTGCTAATCGATTTGGAAACAATTGTGGAAGTTGTGTCCGGTGCCAAATGAATCATCTTCGCACCCGCATCCTGATGCTGATTTTTGCCTGCAACTGCAATAGAAAGAACCATTCCCTTGGCGCCACGTCCCTTCAGAACAACAGACGGGTATTTCATCGTAAGCTTGGAGCCGATGTTGCCATCCACCCACTCCATGGTTGCATTATCTTCAGCCATTGCCCGCTTTGTAACCAAATTATAAATATTGGGCGCCCAGTTTTGAATCGTTGTGTACCGAACCCGGGCATTCTTCTTGCAAACAATCTCGACGACCGCGCTATGCAAAGAATTCGTACTGTATACCGGCGCTGTACAGCCCTCCACATAATGCACAAAGCTGTCTTCATCCGCAATGATCAACGTGCGTTCAAACTGACCCATATTTTCTGAATTGATGCGAAAATACGCCTGCAGCGGAACTTCACATTTCACTCCTTTGGGCACATAAATGAAGCTGCCTCCCGACCAAACAGCACTGTTAAGAGCAGCAAATTTATTGTCGCTTGCAGGGACAACTCGACCAAAATACGCTTTGAATATCTCAGGGTGCTCACGCAATGCGGTATCCGTATCAGTAAAAATAACGCCCTGTTTCTCCAAATCTTCCTTCATGCTGTGATAAACAACCTCGGACTCATACTGCGCTGATACGCCCGCCAAAATTTTTGTTCCGCCTCCGGAATGCCCAACTTATCGAAGGTCTCTTTAATTTCGGAAGGTACCTCTTCCCACGTTTTCCCCTGTTTTCCCGAGGGACGAACGTAATATTGAATGTCGTCAAAATCCAGATCGTCCAGCTTGCCTCCCCAATTGGGGAGGGGCATTTCTTTGAATTGCTCCAGTGAATTCAGCCGGAATTGGAGCATCCAATCCGGTTCGTTCTTGATTTTGGAAATGGTGCGCACGATTTCCGCCGTAAGCCCCTTCCCGGATTGAAATACGGCCTTATGCTCGTCGCGGAATCCGTACTTGTACGCTTCGATCTCCGGCATTGTCTTGGTCATCGTTGTCATCCTCCTTCGTTATCATCGCAGCTGTCCCTCGGACGATTGCGTTCCAGATTGAAGCTTCGTCTCGAGCAACCGCTTCAACCGCTCTCTGACGCTCTGGGCCGGTATCCCGGACACAATCGGCGCGAGAAAGCCCTGGACTACGAGACGTTCCGCTTCCTCCCTCTGAATGCCGCGTGACATCAAGTAATAGATCTGCTCCGGACTAACCTTGCCTACGCTCGCAGCATGACCCGCCGTTACGTCGTCCTCGTCAATCAGCAGAATCGGGTTGGCGTCGCCGCGCGCTTTCGGACTGAGCATCAGTACCTTCTCCGTCTGCTCTCCGTTCGCCTTCGACGCCCCCTTCTCAATCTTCGTAACGCCATTTATAATTGCCGTGCCCCGCTCCTTCATGACCGCCCGCGTCACCATCTGGCTGTCGGTGCGCTTGCCGAAGTGAACCGCTTGTGTCGTCAGACTCAACTGCTGCGATCCCGCTCCGATACTGATCACCTTCGCATCGGACGTTGATCCGCTGCCGTGGAGACTTGATCGTGTGTCGGAGAATACATTGCCGTCGCTCAGGTCGCCGATGATCCACTCGATTCGGCCACCCTGTTCCACAATCGCCCGACGCAACGTCAAATCGACGACATTGTCGGCCAAATGATGAATGGATGCGAACTGCACCCGAGCCCCGGGTTTCACAATAACCTCCACAATCGATTGATGGATAGCTGGCGGCAGTCCGTCGCCTGGCTCAGACACGACATGATCGATGTAGGAGATCCTGCTATGGGAGTCGGCCACGATCAAGATGTGTGGCGCGAATGCAGCCTCCGCATCGTCACTGAACAGCAGTGCCTGAATCGGCAGCTCAAGTTCCACATGCTTCGGCACGTAGACGAAGATTCCGCCGTTCCACCACGCTGCGTGCAGTGCCGTCAGCTTGTTCTCCTCCCAATTGACGGCGCTGAACAGATGCGTCTTGAGCACTTCCGTATGCTCGCGCGCCGCAGTCTCCAGATCGGTGAGGATGACTCCTTTGCTCTTCAACTCCACGGAAAGCCGCTTCAGCACCACGCTGGAATTGCGCTGCACGATCAAACCGGACGCACTATCCTCCGGCGCCAGGCCCCGAATCGAACCGGGAAGCTCCTCGCTGTCGCACATCTCGTCAGCCGGCAGATAGCGACCGCGCGCATCCAGCGCCCAGCGGTCGAGCCGTATTTTGTCCGGCTTCGGCCACTCCAGTCCTTCCGCAGCCTGCGCCGCATTTCCGCGCAGCCGCGTCAACCATTCGGGCTCGCCCTTGGATCTCGAGAGCGCCTCTGCCGCAGCGCTCTGAACAGATTTCGATACCGGTTTGTTCATCATATTCCGTCGCTCCTCTTCCATGCTCACAGCCGACCGACCGTTTCATCGACGATCCCGAGCTCTTCTTTGATCCATTCATATCCTTCATTCTCCAGACGCAACGCCAGTTCAGCTCCGCCCGACTTGACGATGCGGCCCTGCATCATCACATGCACATAATCGGGCGTAATATAGTCGAGCAGACGCTGATAATGCGTGATGATCAGAAAACCGCGGTCCTCGGCGCACATCGCGTTGATGCCTGCCGCTACAACCTTCAGGGCGTCAATGTCGAGCCCCGAATCAACCTCGTCGAGAATGGCGATCTTCGGTTCCAACAGCTTCATTTGCAATATTTCATTGCGCTTCTTCTCCCCGCCGGAGAATCCTTCATTCAAGTAGCGGTGAGCAAACTCCGTGTTCATCTCCAGCTCTTTCATTGTGCCTTCCATCTGACGGATGAACTTGATCAATGACATTTCATTGCCCTCGCCACGACGTGCGTTAATGGCGCTTCGCAAAAAGTCGGCATTGGTTACGCCTGCAATCTCGCTCGGATACTGCATCGCGAGGAACAATCCGGCTCGGCTGCGTTCATCCACTTCCATTTCCAACAGATCCTCACCATTAAGCAAAGCCTCGCCCTCGATCACCTCATAGTTCGGATGGCCCATCAATGCGGAAGCAAGCGTGCTTTTGCCGGTGCCGTTCGGGCCCATTATGGCGTGAATCTCCCCGCCCTTGATTGCCAGATCGACACCCTTCAAAATTTCTTTTCCGTTAATAGCGGTCTTCAGACCGCGAACTTCAAATTGTGTAGTCATGGTTCGATAGCTCCTTCTCAATAATAATGTAGAACGCGTTAGGAACTTTCCCGTTCGGCAATATGCCAGCTGCGGGCCCGCTCGTACTGACCATATAGCTTGGCAAACATTCCGTCTGCGACACGAAGCTCCGCCGGAGATCCCATCTCTGCAATCCGTCCTGCCTCAAGCGCGATGACTTGATCCGCCGCCGCAAGCGTAGCCGGTCTGTGGGCAATGACGATGACCGTTCTGCGGCGGTCGCGCGCGAGCCGCGCAATCGCTTCGCTTACGGCCCGCTCGTTCTCCGGATCAAGCGCGGACGCCGCTTCATCGATCAGTACGATGCGCGCTTGCTTAAGGAAGGCGCGCGCAATCGATACACGCTGCCGTTCTCCGCCGGACAGCCGCGATCCCCCTTCCCCGACACGGGTATTCCACCCATCGGGCAGCCGTTCGATGACTTCGTCCAAACGGGCAGCGCGTGCGGCTTCGTTAAGCTGCTCAAGCGAAGCGTCCGGGCGCGCAAGCCGAAGGTTCTCTTCAATGGAGGAATCGAACAGATATACCTCTTGGAACACGATGGCGATATCGTTCAACAACACACCGGGATCAAGCTGCCGAACATCCACGCCGCCGACCCGCACGCATCCGGCATCGGCATCGAAGAACCGGGCAATGAGCCGTGTGACGGTCGTCTTGCCTGAGCCAGATGGTCCGACCAGCGCTGTCGTACTGCCTGCCGGACAGCGGAATGTAACGTCGTTCAGCACTGGCGTATCCCCGTAGGAGAACGTCACGCCTTCGAACTCGATCCCCGCATGCTCCAGTGCGGTCGCTGCATTCGGCAAATGCGGTAGAGTAGGCGTATCCAGTATGGACTGAACGCGGACAGCCGCATTTTCCATGGCGCGCAGCGCGCCGATCAGCTCGATCAAATTGCCGAGCGGCTCCAAAAATCGGACCGCAAGCACCAGCAGTACGATCGTATCCGTGAGTGCAAGCGAACCGGACAGAAGCAAGTATACGGAGAAGGCCAGGATTGCGATAAAGCCACCGAGCACAATAGCCGTATACGACAGATCCGGCAGCATGACACGTCTTAGCCCTCGACGGTACGAGGCCCGATGTTCATCCAGCGCTTCCCGCATGCGCATGCCCCCCGACTGCCCCTGTCCCGCCGCCCGCAGCACCGTCTGGGCTTGACCAAGCTCAATCGCGCGGCCGGCGATTTCCGCGGCCGCTTCTTCGAGCTCGATATCCGCCTCCGATGCAATACGTCCGGAATGCCGAAGCGTCAGCAGCGCAACCGGAATAATCGCCAGAAATACGAGCGCCACTCTCCATTCCAGCGCCACTGCGACTCCGATGATTGTAAGCGGGACAAGCATGGAGACAATGGCCGGCGCCCCGATGACGACAGCCAAATGCCCGATATTGCCGGCGTCCGCCGTCACGGCGCGCGCCAGCCGCGCCTTGTTGGCGGCGGTGAACCAGCCTAGCGGCAACGTGGCGACATGGCGCATCACATGATGGCGAAGCGCCGCCGCCAGCTCCATGCTGGCGGCAAAGCCGATCGGCGTCGCGATGACCGTGAGCACCCAATACAGAAGAAGCCCGACGGAACCCGCAATGAGCCAAGGAGCGGCCGCCTGGAAATCCGGTTCGGCTTGCAGCAGCGCCCGCAATATCGGCACCAACAACCCGAGCAGCAGTCCTTGCAGGATGGCCAAAACAGCCTGCAGCGCTCCTATGCGCAGCAATATGCTGCGATCCGGCCATAAGTTGTACAGTTTGCGAATCATTTACGACTCTCCCTTCTGCTGCGCGTTCCACATCCGCGCGTATAATCCGTCCTTGGCTAACAGCTCCTCGTGCTTGCCCCGCTCAACCAGTCGACCGCCGTTCAGCACGAGAATCTGATCCGCGCTCTTAATGGTATGAAGCCGATGCGCAATGACAATGACGGTCTTGCCCGTCGCGAGCTTTGCCAGCGCCTCCTGAACGGCCGTCTCCCCATCGGGATCGAGCGAAGCGGTCGCTTCGTCCAACACGACGATCGGCGCCCCGGACAGGATCGCGCGCGCGATCGTGAGCCGCTGTTTCTCTCCGCCGGACAAGCCGCCGTCTCCGCTGCCCAACACCGTATCGTATCCCTGAGGCAGACGCTCGATCACATGATGAATATGGGCAGCCCGCGCAGCCTCGCGCACTTCTTCGTCGCTGGCATCCTGACGGCCGATGCGGATATTCTCGGTCACGGTATCGCGCAGCAGGATGACATCCTGGAACACGAGCGACATCGACGACAGCAGCGTCTCCGATGTCATATCGCGCACGTCGACGCCTCCGATTGTAATCGACCCGCCCGTCACATCGTAAAATCGCGGCAGCAGACTGGCCAGCGTCGACTTGCCCGCCCCCGAAGGACCGACGAGCGCCGTAACGGTGCCCGGCTCGCACACCGCGCTGATCGACGACAGCGTCTCGGTTGACCCGTCATACGAGAAAGACACGTCGTTCAATTCAACGCGATAGGATGCCGGTTGCTTGGGATGCGCTGGCTCCGGCAAGGCCGGTTGCTGCAGGAGCTCCTCAATATTGCTGGCGGCAACGCGGCCTTTTCGTATCCCTTGCCCGCCCTGAATGGCGGGCATGATCGATGTCGGCAGGCCAACGGCAATGACGAGAAACGGCAGCAGATCGGCCATCGCGAGCTGGTCTGCGCTCACAAGCGCAAGTCCGGCAATCATGACGACGCCGAGCACCGTCATCTCGGAAGAAAGCAACCGCGATGCCGCAGAGCTGTACGTCGTTTCCTTCACCCAGTCGAGCATGGCGTTCGTATGCTCCTTCACGGCGGAGCCGAATCGTTCATTCATGCGTCCGCCTGTACCGAACGCCTTCACAACCGCAATGCCGTCCGCATATTCTACGCTCGCCGCGCTGATTCGCCCTTCTGCGGCCAGCAGACGGGACATATGGGTCGTAGCCGAACGCATGGCGATCCGATAGCTTATAACCATGAGGAGCAATACAGCCATGGAGATCAATGCCATACGCCAATCCACCAGCAGCAAATACGCAAATCCTGTAATCATGGCCGCGCCTGCCCCGACCAGCTCGCCAAGCGCGTGCGCAATCAGTTGATGCATCTCCTCCAGGTCGTTGGTCATCCGTTTTTTTATGGCGCCCGAGCCGCTGGCGCGGAACCAGCCAAGCGGCAATACGCCCAGCTTGCTTACGATGCGTACTCTCACGTCATGCAGCAGCGCCGCGTCCGCATAATGCCCAAGCCGCGACGAAGCGAAAATGAACAGCAGGCGGACCCCTGCTCCAATCGCACCGATCGCGACCCACATCCATACGGCGCTTCCGCTAGTCTCCCCCGCACCGAGCATCATGCGTGCAATTTCTGCAACCGCGATATAAGGAGCGAACCCGGCAGCCGCGCCGATTGCCGACAGAATTGCACACCAGGCAAGGTGCAGATGAACGGGCCGCAACAACCGCCACAGTGCGTCGGATTTTGCAAGTTGCCCGTTCTCGCCCCCAGTAGATGAATGAAGCATGTCATTCATTGAATGATGACCATGCACATGATCGTTACCCATCAGTTCCCCCTATCCGTGTTGATATACCAACACCTATTTATGAGTAAAAGAATATAGCTGCTATACACTTTATATCTAAAAAGCCTATTCCCCATACTTCCCGGAAAAGTTAAGTGATTTCCGCTGTCACGTTCCGCAGTGCCTTCCCTGCTCCATCTCAAGCCCGCTTAATATGCCAGCTTCGGGCTCTCTCGTATTGGTTATACAACCGGGCATATATTCCGCCGGATTTGCGAAGCGCTTCAGGGCTCCCTACTTCGGCAACCTCTCCCCTGTCGAGAGCGACGACGCGATCAGCCGCAGCCAGCGTCGATGGACGGTGGGCAATCACGATTACGGTTCGCTCGGGATCGCGAGCCAGTCCCGCAATCGCCTCGCCAATGGCGCGCTCATTCTCCGGGTCGAGCGCCGATGCCGCTTCGTCGATCAGTACGATGCGCGCCTTCTTGAGGAATGCGCGCGCGATCGATACCCGCTGCCGTTCTCCGCCGGACAGCTGCGCCCCCGCTTCGCCTACCCGCGTCTTCCAGCCGTGGGGCAGACGCGCAACCACTTCATCCAGCCGAGCGGCGCGGGCCGCTTCGGCCAGTTCATCTTCGGTTGCATCCGGCCGGGCCAGCCGAAGATTCTCTTCAATTGTGGCGTCGAAGAGATAGACTTCCTGAAATACAATCGCGATGTCGTTCATCAGAACGTTATGGTCAATATCGCGGACGTCCGTCCCGCCGACACTGACGCTGCCGGCATCGGCATCGAAGAATCGGGCGATCAGCCGCGTCACCGTCGTCTTGCCTGAGCCGGACGGACCAACCAATGCCGTCGTGCTGCCGTGAGGACATTCGAACGTCACATTCGTCAGTACAGGCTTGTCGCTATACGAGAAAGTCACGTCGTTGAACGCAATATCGGTCCGTTCCAGCCGGCGCACCGGCCGAGGATTGTGCGGCAGCGACGGCGTATGCAACACAGCCTCGACACGCCTTGCAAGATAGTCCATCGCGCCAAGACCCGAAGCGTGATCGATCATCCCGCCGAGCGGCTCAAGAAAGCGTACCGCCAGCACGAGCAAGGCAATCGTATCCGCCATGGAGATTGTTCCGGCAAGCAGCAGCTGCACACCGAGTACGACTGCCGCAATAAAACCGATCATGACTACGCCGCTGTATGACAAATCAGGAAACAGCATGCGCTTCAATCCACGGCGATACCGCAAGCGATGGTCGGCAAGAGCGTCCCGCATGCGAACACTGCCGGTCGTGCCGTGTCCCGCTGCCCGCAATACCGGCTGGGCCTGACCGAACTCTATCGCTCGACCGGCCACTTCGTTCGCCGCTATTTCCATATCAGCGGATACCTCATCAACGGTTCGCCTGGAGCGGCGCAGCGCGAATAACGATACGGGTATCGTGACGAGCAGCACCAAGGCGAGCCGCCAATCCACCATAAAGGTGACACCAACAATCGTAGCAGGCACCAGCACGCCGGTAATCGCAGGAGCTCCTACCGTCACGGTCAATTGCGACAGGACACCGGTCACATTCGTGACCGTACGGACGAATTCTCCCTTACGGGCAGCGGTAAACCAGCCAAGCGGCAGCGTCGTCACATGACTCATCAGATGATGTCTGAGTTGAACCGCAAGCTTCATGCTCGCGGCGAACCCAATAGGTGTAGCCAGCACAGTCAGCACCACATAGACCACAAGTCCCGCCGCCCCAGCAATCAGCCAAGGGGCGGCTGCCTCGAAATCGGGGCTCGGCTGCAGCAGCGCACGCAGAATCGGGATCAGCAGTCCGAGCAGCAGCCCCTGCAGCACTGCAAGAATGGCGCTCAGCAGCCACATGCGAACCAGCAGCTTCGGATCCGGCCAAAGACGATATAACTGAACAATCATACGAATCAAGCGGATTCCCCCCTCTTCTGCGCTTCCCACATCCGAGCGTACAACCCGCCTTCGGCAAGCAGTTCTTCGTGCTTGCCGCGCTCGGCAAGACGCCCTCCATCCAGAACGAGAATCTGGTCTGCGCTTTTAATGGTATGAAGACGATGCGCGATGACAATGACCGTCTTGCCAGCTGTGAGCTCGGCCAATGCGTCTTGCACCGCCGCCTCGCTGTCGGGATCGAGCGAGGCCGTCGCTTCGTCCAGTACGACGATGCCGGCGCCCGAGAGAATCGCGCGCGCGATCGTCAGACGTTGACGCTCTCCGCCCGACAATCCTCCCCCGCCAGATTCAAGCATTGTGTCGTACCCGTTCGGAAGACGTTCGATTACCTCATGAATCTGGGCAGCCTTGGCCGCCTCATAAATGGCTTCATCCGTAGCTTCCGGGCGTCCGATGCGGATATTTTCCTTCACGGTATCCCGCAGCAGCATAACTTCCTGAAATACTAGCGACATGGAAGAAAGCAGCGTCTTGGAACCGATCTCGCGCACATCCGCGCCGCCGATACGGATTGCGCCTCCCGTTACATCGTAGAAGCGCGGCAGCAGGCTGGCGAGCGTCGATTTGCCCGCGCCGGACGGACCGACCAGTGCGGTGACGGTACCGGGCTTGCACTCCGCCTCGATCTCGCTTACCACCTGAGTAAGTCCATCATAAGAAAAGGATACCTTCTCATGTGCGATGCGATTGTCCCGAGGTTGACGAGGCTCCGAGGGCTCGGGCAGCGGTTCGCGGGACAACAGGCTGCCGATGTGGCCGGCTGCCATACGCGCCATACGAACGCCTTGCGAGCCATGGATCAGCGGACCGAAAGCTGTCGGCAGCCCCACGCCTACAACGAGGAAAGGGAGCAGATCGGCAACCGCAAGCCAGCCTGCGCTCACGAATGCCAGTCCCGCGGACAATACTACGCCAAGCAGGACCATCTCCGAGCCCAATACCCGGTTCATGGCGGAACTGTTCCGATGTCCTGCTACCCAAGCTCGATAAGCCTCGGTGTGTTCATTCATCGCTTCGTCGAAACGGGCCAATATTCGGCCCTTTGTACCTCCAAACGTCTTTACGACGTTAATTCCGTCAACATACTCCACGCTTGCGGAACTGATCCGTCCCTCTGCGGTTAACAATCGGGACATGTGCGCGGGAAGCGATCGCATCGCCATCTTATACGTAATTGCGGCCAGCACCGGGACTGCGAGCGTAATGAGCGCCATCCGCCAATCCACAAGCATCAGGTAAGTGAAGCCGACAGCAAGCGAAACGGCTGCGCCGACAACCGCTCCCAACGCATGGGCGAACAGTTCATGCATCGCTTCCAAATCATCGGTCATCGCCTTCTTCACCTGTCCGGAACCGGCGGCTCGGAACCAGCCGAGAGGCAGAACGCCAAGCCGCTTCACAATTTGACCTCGGAGATGATGCAGCATTTCTGCGTCGGCGTTGTGGCCGACATGCGTGGACAACCCGAGCATAATGAGTCGCAACGCAGCGCCTGCGGCGCCGATGCCGACCCAGATCCACACTGTACTGGCAGCCTCTGCGGCATTGGCGGCTACGAACAAGGCTCTGGCGATCTCCACAATGGCCAAGTACGGCGCAAAGCCGGCTACCGCGCTCGCCCCGGTGAGGAACGCGCACGTGATCAAGTGAATCTGGATCGGGCGCAACATGCGAAACGTATCGCTTATCGGCAGCATACGCGGAGCTTCCTCCCCGGCCAAGTTGCCGCTGCGATTGTCATCTGTCGAACGATTTTTCTTTGGGTTATTATATTGTCCTCCCAATCAGCACACCTCCCAAAAGTATATAGCTGCTATACACTTTGACCGAACAAAAGCTCTCCTCACCCTTACAGACGAGGGAAAGCTTTTTTATTTTAGCTGAATAGCAGCGACGTCAATATCAGCCGGTTGTCCGTTAAACGAGTAATGCGCTATTCTTTGACTATTGTACAGGGCCAGTTCTTTGGTATAGGAAAGAGGAATAAGAATGGCCTGGTCGTTGATTTCGTTTAAAACCAAATCATAAATCTCCTGAATCTGCTCTTCATCTGTGCTGACATTAAGCGCATCTATGATCTCGTTGCCGTTCTCTACGAGCGCCAGCGCCTGGGCCGCAGGATAACCATGTCTGTAATCGGGCTTCATATTTGTCATCGATGTGTGGGGATCCCAGGCAGAGCCGTAAGTTTCATAAAAAGCGAGGTCAAAATCGGCCTTTGCGAACTCAGCGTGAAAAGTCATTTTTTCCATCCCCTTTGGCTTGATGTCCATACCGAGTTCATTCCATTGCGCCGAAATCGCCAAAAGTAAATCATCGATCATGGCATCTCCCTTAATATACAGAATCTCGCCTGCCAAGCGCTTGCCGTCTTTTTCCCTGACGCCGTCGCCATCCGTATCCACCCAGCCAGCGTCTTCTAAAATCAACTTGGCTTGATCCATGTCGTATGCATGGGGAACAAGTTCCACGTTGCTGTAAGGCATTGCAGGATCGAAAATACTGTCGGCCTTCGTTTCAATTCCCATAAATATGCTTTGTACAACTCCCTCTTTGTCGATTGCGCGGCTGGCTGCCAGTCGTACATTCCGATCATCGAAAGGCGCTTTGGACACATTAAATGCAAGATACCGCGTGTTGCTGGCTATCCCTTCTGAAATCTGCGCTCCGTAGCCCGATTTTTTCATTTCATTAAAACGATCATAGGACATATGCCGTGTTCCTACGAGAATGTCTACTTCCCCATTGCGCAAAGCCAGCAGCTTGGTATCGTTATCCGGAATCACCTTCACATGAAAGCGTTCGACCTCGGGCTCCTCGCCCCAATAATGCGGATTTTTAACAAAGGTGTACGTCGTCCCGTCCGTTTCCCCCTCATACATGTAAGGACCCGTTCCGAACGTGCCCGTTCTGAGGACATCTCCCGGAGAGCCGTCCGCATTGAATGCATCGGGCGATACCATCGCCATTGGGTTCATCAGTGTAAAATCCTTTAGCGCTCCATAGTAAGGGGCTGTAAGATGCACTTCAACCGTATGAGTGTCGATGACAACAATCTGGTCCAGGAGTGTAGACACCGTTCCCAGACCTCCATTCATTGGTCCGAGATTCGCCGGGATTACCTCCAGATTTCGTTTGACCGCTTCCGCATTAAAAGGTGAGCCGTCGGAAAACTTCACTTGTTCTCTTAAATGAAATGTATAGATCAAGCCGTCCTCCGATATCTCCCAGGACTCTGCCAGACCAGGAATGATTTCTCCATCCTTATAACGGACAAGCGTTTCATAAAAATTGACCATGTAAAACTGTGGACCGTAATTGGCATTTACCGTTAGCGTTTCAATCGGGTAAAAACCTCCGGCAAAATCCCAGCTTTCCGTTAATGTAATCTCACCCTCCGTTTGTTCGGTATTTGTCTGTAAGCAAGCAGTTAAAACAAATAGCAATAACGCTATTACAACGAGAGCATCAATCATTTTTCTCATGGGAATCGTCTCCTCTTAGCCTACTGCTGTTAAAGGGTCGCAGCCATCCGATGTTGTTGGTTCCGGTATTCCGGAGACTTCGGAGGAAGCGACTCAATCATCTTCCTCGAATACTCATGTTTAAAATCATCATAAGAACCAGCATGTTCAACCCGTTCAACGATAGATCCATCTTTCATCACAATGATGTGATCCGCCATATAGATCGCTACATCGATATCATGGGTAATAAACAGGAATGCGCCTATTCCGTCATTTTTTAGCTGAAGAATCAAGTCGAGAATTTGCTTTCGGACCGTCACATCCAGCCCGCTAACGGATTCATCAAAAACAATAAACTTTGGGGATACGCTCATTGCACGCGCAATGCATACCCGTTTCAATTGGCCGCCGCTCAACTCATGCGGAAGGCGATTAAGCTGATCAACGGTCAAGCAAACTTTGTCGGCCAGTTCCAGAATCTTCTGGCGCTCGCTTTGTTTGTCCATCTTCTTCAAACACCGGATCGGCTCGGCGATTGAATCAAATACCGGAAGTCTGGGATCGAGTGAGCTCTGTGCATTTTGCAACACCATCTGAAGATCAGCCCTTTTCATCCGAAATTCGCCTGGACGCAGCATAGCGATATTATTCCCCTCCAGACATACCTCTCCGTTTGTCGGTCGCTCGATCCCCAGCATCAGACGGGCCAAGGTGCTTTTTCCGCTGCCACTTTCGCCTACAAGGGCGTAACTGGTTTGATGATCCAACGAAAGCGATAATGGCTTCACGGCATCGACAGTCCGTTTATTTCCTCGCTTATCCTTTACTTGATATTGCTTGGATACCTGCTTCAGTTCAATCACAGCCCTGCTCCTTTCATTAACCTGGCTCCCAGCAGTTCTTTGGTGTACACTTCCCGAGGCGATGCGAAGAGTTCGAAAACAGTCCCGCGTTCAATGATCTCCCCGCTTTTCATAACCACCATATCATCCGCAAGCTTCGCGGCCACGCCCAAGTCATGAGTAATCAATAGAAGCGCAATCCCCCTTTTCTTCAATTGATCGAGTTCCTCAAGTACAATGCTTTGGTTTTTCACGTCCAGAGCGGTAGTAGGCTCATCCGCTATAAGGATTTCCGGCTTGTGAATCAAGGCTACTGCGATCATGATTCTTTGCAGCATTCCTCCACTTAATGTGTAAGAAAAACTGTTCATTAATTGTTCGCAGCGCGGCAAATTCATTTGCTCCAGTGCTTGAATACCAATCTCATACGCTTCTTTTTTGCCGATTTTTCGATGAGCTCTTATCGACTCTATGATTTGCACACCGATTTTGATTGTCGGATTGAAAGCGGTCATCGGATGTTGAATAATCATCGCTATTTTGCTTCCGCATAACGAACGCATTTCTTTTTCTTTAAGGGTTAGCAGCCCCACCTCCCTATACCGGATGCTCCCGGAAACTTCGAATTTCTTCCTATTTAATAACCGCATAAGCGCCTTGCAGGTCATCGTCTTTCCGCTTCCACTTTCCCCTACAAGAGCTAGTGCCTTTCCTTGGCGAAGCGTAAAATCTACATGCTTGACAATCAGACGGCTCGGCTGCTCCTTAAGTCCAACACAAAGATTTTTCACTTCCAACAAACCATTCATTCGCTCACCTCCTCCGGAGAAATGATGTCTCTAAGCGCTTCTCCGAATAAATTGAAGCCCGCTGCCGTTAACAGAATACAAAGGCCAGGGTAAAGGACAAATGTCGGATGAGAATAAAAACTCGCCCTGGCTTCGTTCAACATCGCTCCCCATTCTGGCGTGCCTGATTCAAAGCCTAATCCTAAAAATGAAAACCCGGATATCATGATGATCATGGAAGCCATTCCCGTGCTCAGGTACACCAGGAATTGGGGAAACAGATTAGGAATGATGTGTCGAAATATAATTCTTCTGTGATTGCACCCGGCTATAATGCATGCAAGAATGTAGTCCTTGCTCTTTTCCAGACACGCATAGCTCCACACCACTTTGGCATACCAAGCCCACAGCGAGAACATCACGGCCACAACGATGCTGGGTATTCCTTGTCCCAACGCCCCGACAAGAGACAGTACGATGACCAGCGATGGAAAAGCCATAAATAGATCACAGATGATCAGTAAAGCCCGTTCCAAACGCCCGCCTAAATAAGCGGCTGACGTTCCCAGTATTAATCCAATGCCCCCTAGCGCCATCAGTGTCGGTACGGCAATGCCCAGCGAGTAGCTCGCCCCAAGGAGCAGCCTCGATAACACACAACGTCCCAGTTGATCCGTACCGAGTGGGTATTGCGCGTTTGCGGATAAGAATCGGTTCACGATATCAATTTTGTGCGGGTCATTGGGTACAATCAGCGGAGCAGTTGCAGCAACCAGGCTTACCAATGCGATCATTACAAGTCCTGTCAGCGCCTGCTTGTTGTTAACAATTTTTATAATCATAAAGCTCCTTCCCCCTTATCCATCATCCGGGGGTTTAGCCGCCAATTGACGATATCCGCAAGCACTCTGCCAAAAACAAAAATAAGGGCGATGACCAATACACAACCATTGATCGTCGGTAAGTCCCGAGCCATAATCGCGTCAATCAGATACATACCGACGCCCTTCAAGGAAAAAATGCTTTCCACGATGGCACTTCCCGCAATCATGTGACCCATGTATTGACCAAACAACATAATGAGCGGCGGCAGAGAATTCCTTGTCACGTGAACCCATACAATCCTTCCGTTGCTCAGTCCCCTTGCTTTCGCATAAGCAACATAATCCTTATTCAGATTGGAAAGCAGCGTCGCGCGAAATAAGCGAATGGATATCGAAGCAACCGGAACAGCTAGAACGAGAGAAGGAAGAATAAGACTCATAAGATTGCCGTAGTCCACAACCTTCACAATTGGAAAGGTTACAGCGAACAAAAGAAGTACCAAGAATCCCAGCCAGAAGTTGGGCAGTGAAGCACCCAATATCGTTGCTATTCTAACAACGTGGTCAAACCAACTATTTTTTCGCAAGGCAGTGATAAGGGCAACAGGAATGGTAAAGACCACCACCCACAATAGGGACATGCCAACAAGTTGCATGGTTATAGGCAGCTTCTGGCCAATATCTGATGCGACTGTATTTTTTGTCTGTAAAGAAACCCCTAAATCCCCACGCAAACTGCTGCCTAACCATTGTATATATTGCTGGTATAACGGCCGATCCAGCCCCATTTCCGTACGAATTTGAACAATTTGTTCTTCCGTCGGATGCAAAAATACATTTCGTGCATAAGCTTCAGCGGGATCAACAATTGAAATATTGGCCATTAGAAACGAAAGTGCCGTCACCCCCAAAAGAGTAATGATCAGGCCTATGCACCTTTTTAAGAAACCCACCATGAAATCTGTTCCCTTTCCTATGAAGAAGATAATCATTCTCAATTACAAATATTTTTTAATTCCATCATGTTTGATGGAATCTGACTTTAAAGTATTAAGTTGCTATAGGCGTTGCTTAAAAAAAATTATTTTTTCGTCACATCCTGTAGTTTATGTTCTATTCGGCTAAAAAACTGTTTTAAGAAACGAACTTGTTCTACACTTCCCTCGTCGAGTGCCGAACAAAATAATTCATCAAACTCCTCGTGAAACTTCAAATGATTAAGATGCGTAATTTCTCCATCTGGAGTTAGCTTCAATAAAAAACGCGATTGATTACGTGCATCACGTTCTTTTTTGATAAGCCCTTTCTTTTCAAGTTTCATTAATATTTGCGAAACAGCTCCGATCGTCACACCAAGCAAATCCGCCAAACCCGACACATGAATCCCTTCATGGTCATGGATCGCGGATACGATATGAATTTCTGCATAATAAATCTGCTTTCCATCCTTCGTTTTTAAGAGATGCGTCGTTTTCTCATAATCCATATACGCGTAAACGGCACCCAGAAATGCATCACTTAGTTCTTGCTTTTTCCATTCACCTGCATTCATCTCCGTCACCACCTTATAAACAAATAGCAATCTAATTTAAAGCGCAGTGAATTAAGCGCTAAAAGCCTTTAGCTGCTAAAATGTTATAATAAAAAATTTTCTTGAATCGATACTGATTATCTTGTTCTTATCAAGACGTTGCAAACTTTATGGACCTTTCATCAAACAAGTATATAGCACCTATATACCTTGTGTCAAGCAATACGCTTTTTCATTGATCATGTTTTTTTATGCTTTCCAAAATTCAACAAAAAGTTGCTTTTTCCGTTGCATCCTCCCAATTACATAGTGAAAGGGGGTGAAATTATGAACAGGGATCTCAAAAATCGTAAAGCTATTGAAAAAGGATTCAGCAGCTATGCAAGTACTACTTTACGCCATGCAAGTCGCGACTTTTTCAAAAAATTATGTATGGAAAATGATCGTTTCAGGCCATTTGATGAAGCTGACTTCCAGATCAATGTTGCCTTTAAATTCTGTGAAAGTCCTTTCATCATTCTCGAACAAAACATTGCACTTCTACAGGCAATGAATGATCTTGAGTCGTCAGAAAGAGAACTTCTTCATCTAAAGTATTTTCAAGACAAAACCGACGAGGATATAGCCCGTGTCTTTGGTGTCACCAGACAAGCTATTACCAAGTCAAAAAAAAATTGTTGTTCAAACTTAAAAAGCATTACCAATCTTCCATTACTTAAAATAAATAATCGAAGTCCTCCTTAGTTAATGTAATTCACAAAAACAACTAAGGAGGGATTATATAATGCGCGATGTCATGGAGTTAATCCAGTTGGCTCAAAAAGGCGACCACGAAGCGGAAATCGAATTGATTAATCGTTACGAACCGCTTATCAATAAATATGCTCGATACAATGGCATCATTAACGAAGACTGCAAACAACAGATGGTTCTTGAGTTTATTATGGCAATTAGGCGCTTTGATCTTTCTCGTTACAACTATAAAAAAGAAGAAGGTTTTAAAAAGCAACCATCAATCGACTAACTTATTTCAACTCAATGGTTGCCTTTCAATTCAAAAATCATCAATTAATAAGTGAGCAGATAATACTTCTTCTCCTTAGCATCGCTGATCTACTCAAATCGACTCACCCTGTACCATGACAATTACATATTCCTGTTACGAGTACGTTCTTCCTGTGGCTGTTAAAAATACAATAGCGACACAGCGAAAGCGCCATGACAGTTTATTTTCGTTATAAACTTGAGCGATCAACTTTTGGCTGGAATCATCTTGTGGTGAGGTGAATCGCGATGATCTACAGGAAGAGATAATGATACTTCTGCCTGGCCAGCGTCACTGCATTGGGGGCAGCCCGCTCGGATGAGGGGGAGCTTTGTAAATGAAGTTATGTGTGGGCTAACCACCTGCAACTTGAAACAGGTTTTTTTCGTATACATAATCTTCTTTTCTATGAAAGGAGACATGTGACATGCATGACCAGTCTGACGTTCCATCTGAGTCAGCACTCATTTTTTATTCGCACATGTTTCAAGATTATCCGGACGTAGTCAATGTCGTTCAGATGTGTGAAATGCTCGGTGGAATCAGCATTAAAACTGGATACAAGCTCTTACAAGCTAATAAAATCAATCACTTCAAAATAGGCAGAGCGTATAAAATCCCCAAAGCCACCATTATTGCTTATCTCCACAGCATAATGACTCATCAACCGACTCCTCACTGCGACGCTTTAGTGCATTGAATCATTAATTTTACTATGGTATATTTAAAGTGTCAATGGTGGGATCGGTGCTGCTAACCAAGGAGGAAATGAATCATGGTTGCAGGCCACCTACAAGAAAAAAAAGGTCTTTTCTATATCGTCTTAAATTATAAAAATGAGGAGGGGAAGCGGAAAAGTAAATGGATTGCTACGGGCTTGCCCGTCAAAGGAAACAAGAAAAGAGCGGAGTCCATGCTAATGGATGCTCGCAAAAATTTTGAATTAGTGACAAATGAAGAAGAAAAAGAGCAGGAAAAGCAAAACAACGAAGAAAACTCAGATGTTGACCAGACCCTTTTTGCGGATTACATGCTGGATTGGCTGGAAACGGTGAAGCATAGGATCGAGCTCATCACGTATATCTCGTATGCAAATGCAGTGAAGGGACGCATCGTTCCATACTTTCGAGAAAAAAGCATTACTCTCCTGGAATTGAAACCTCATCACATTCAGGATTTTTACAGTCATGCCTTAAATGAATGGGGAGTTAGTGCCAACACGGTCATTCATTATCATGCCAATATACGTTCGGCACTTCAGCAGGCGTTCATTACAGATCGAATTCCTTCTAACCCTGCCGACAAAATCATTCGTCCGAAGAAAGAAGCGTTTGTGGGCAGTTCATACAGCGCTTCAGAAGTTAATCAACTTTTAGAAATTGTAAAGGGCACCAAGATTGAACTGGCTGTAATCCTGGGAGCTTTTTATGGACTTAGACGAAGTGAGGTGGTAGGTCTAAAATGGTCTGCCATTGATCTGGACAATAAAACCATCACGATCAAGCATACCGTCACTTCTGGTTCCCTGGATGGGAAGCTGATCACGATTGAGAAGGATCGAACAAAGAACAAGGCAAGTCTTCGAACGCTACCCCTTGTAGATGCTTTCTATGACCTTTTGGTGCAAATGAAGGAGCAACAGGAAATCAACCAACAACTCTTCAAGGGTTCTTACTGCAAGGATTACATCGGTTATATTTATGTGGATGCAATGGGAGAGCGAATCAAGCCTAATTATATCACCCAACATTTTGCTCTTGTGCTAAAAAAGAATGGCATGCGTCACATCCGTTTTCATGATCTTCGCCATAGCTGCGCCACTTTGCTTTTGAGCAATGGCGTCAGCATGAAAGAAGTGCAAGAGTGGTTAGGCCATAGTGATTATTCCACTACAGCAAATATTTATTCGCACTTGGAGTACAGCTCCAAAGTATCTTCAGCCAATACAATGAATGAAGTAATCAAAATATAAAAAAAGCCCATTAGTATTATATCCTAATGAACTGTTAGTTATTAATGTGGTACCGGTGAGAGGACTCGAACCTCCACGGGTCTCCCCAAACGATTTTGAGTCGTTCGCGTCTGCCATTCCGCCACACCGGCACATTATAAAGTCTCCATCGCCCCTTTGGTAAAAGGAGAGAACTACAGGAGAGAACTTTTGAAACATCTTTTGAAGGATCCAGTAATACCAAGGCTTCAGCGGTTAAATCTTTGACTTACGCTCACGATTTTGAGTCGAGCGCGTCTGCCATTCCGCCACACCGGCATATTAAAAATATATGCAATTTACTTGCTTAGCCTATATCATGTGGGAAGCCCACCTGATGGAAAAGTGGCGTGCCCTAAGAGATTCGAACTCCTGACCTTTTGATTCGTAGTCAAACGCTCTATCCAGCTGAGCTAAGGGCACGTATTTGAGATGGAGGCGCCACCCAGATTCGAACTGGGGATAAAGCTTTTGCAGAGCTGTGCCTTACCACTTGGCTATGGCGCCAAAATAGAAATGGAGCGGACGACGGGAATCGAACCCGCGACCCTCGCCTTGGCAAGGCGATGCTCTACCGCTGAGCCACGTCCGCAAGTAAAAAATCAATGGCTGGGGATATAGGATTCGAACCTATGCATGACGGAGTCAAAGTCCGTTGCCTTACCGCTTGGCTAATCCCCATTATGATTTTTTAAGAAATATGGGGCGATCGATGGGACTTGAACCCACGAATGCCGGAGCCACAATCCGGTGCGTTAACCCCTTCGCCACGACCGCCATATTTAAAGATGTTTCGATTGGCAGGGGCAGCAGGAATTGAACCCACACTAACGGTTTTGGAGACCGCTGTTCTACCTTTAAACTATGCCCCTATAACTGGTGGAGGATGATGGATTCGAACCACCGAACTCGTACGAGAACAGATTTACAGTCTGCTGCGTTTGGCCACTTCGCTAATCCTCCATAAGTGGTGCCGGCGAGAGGACTTGAACCCCCAACCTACTGATTACAAGTCAGTTGCTCTACCAATTGAGCTACACCGGCATATACAATTGTAACTTACATGGTGGCTCGGGACGGAATCGAACCGCCGACACGAGGATTTTCAGTCCTCTGCTCTACCGACTGAGCTACCGAGCCTTAAGCTCTTCGAGCTTGACGACATCCGTTCCGGATATACATCTCAACCCTACTAAGAAAAGAATGGCGGAACTGACGGGATTCGAACCCGCGATCTCCTGCGTGACAGGCAGGCATGTTAGGCCTCTACACCACAGTTCCACGAGGCACTATCGCTTATGCGATATTAATTGGTTGCGGGGGCAGGATTTGAACCTGCGACCTTCGGGTTATGAGCCCGACGAGCTACCGAACTGCTCCACCCCGCGTCATTAAAAAGGGTTGCTTCTTCACATTTCGTAAGTCGTATAATGGTGGAGGCTGAGGGGATCGAACCCCCGACCCTCTGCTTGTAAGGCAGATGCTCTCCCAGCTGAGCTAAGCCTCCAGGACAACAACGACTATTATCATATCAAAAAAGCTGGTTATAAATCAAGTCTTTTCTAATAAGAAATATGGTGACCCGTAGGGGATTCGAACCCCTGTTACCTCCGTGAAAGGGAGGTGTCTTAACCCCTTGACCAACGGGCCATATTTAAAATACTGGCGGAGAGAGAGGGATTCGAACCCTCGAGACGCTTGTGACGCCTACACGATTTCCAATCGTGCTCCTTCGGCCAACTCGGACACCTCTCCATAAATGGCTCCCCGAACAGGACTCGAACCTGTGACAACTCGATTAACAGTCGAGTGCTCTACCAACTGAGCTATCAGGGAACAATATTCAATTCAGATGTTTTGATCACCTGAAAACTAGATACGAAACGATTTGCGTTATATTATCCGTAGCATACCCCAATGTTGTATCGGGGTTAGCATATGCTTCCGTAGCGAGCTTTACTTCGTAAAGCTTGTAGGATAAGCCCTCGACCGATTAGTATTGGTCAGCTCCATGCATTGCTGCACTTCCACCTCCAACCTATCTACCTCGTCGTCTTCAAGGGGTCTTACGAATTGGGAAATCTCATCTTGAGGGGGGCTTCACGCTTAGATGCTTTCAGCGCTTATCCCTTCCGTACGTAGCTACCCAGCCGTGCTCCTGGCGGAACAACTGGTGCACCAGCGGTACGTCCATCCCGGTCCTCTCGTACTAAGGACAGCTCCTCTCAAATTTCCTACGCCCACGACAGATAGGGACCGAACTGTCTCACGACGTTCTGAACCCAGCTCGCGTACCGCTTTAATGGGCGAACAGCCCAACCCTTGGGACCTACTTCAGCCCCAGGATGCGATGAGCCGACATCGAGGTGCCAAACCTCCCCGTCGATGTGGACTCTTGGGGGAGATAAGCCTGTTATCCCCAGGGTAGCTTTTATCCGTTGAGCGATGGCCCTTCCATGCGGTACCACCGGATCACTAAGCCCGACTTTCGTCCCTGCTCGACTTGTTGGTCTCGCAGTCAAGCTCCCTTATGCCTTTGCACTCTTCGAATGATTTCCAACCATTCTGAGGGAACCTTGGGGCGCCTCCGTTACTCTTTAGGAGGCGACCGCCCCAGTCAAACTGCCCACCTGACACGGTCCCTGTACCCGATAAGGGCACCAGGTTAGAACCTAGATACGATCAGGGTGGTATCCCAACGGCGCCTCCACCCAAGCTGGCGCTCAGGTTTCCTAGGCTCCCACCTATCCTGTACAGATCGTACCCAAATTCAATATCAAGCTGCAGTAAAGCTCCATGGGGTCTTTCCGTCTTGTCGCGGGTAACCTGCATCTTCACAGGTATTAAAATTTCACCGGATCTCTCGTTGAGACAGCGCCCAAGTCGTTACGCCATTCGTGCGGGTCAGAATTTACCTGACAAGGAATTTCGCTACCTTAGGACCGTTATAGTTACGGCCGCCGTTTACTGGGGCTTCGGTTCACAGCTTCGGATTGCTCCTAACCGCTCCCCTTAACCTTCCAGCACCGGGCAGGCGTCAGCCCGTATACTTCGCCTTACGGCTTCGCACAGACCTGTGTTTTTGCTAAACAGTCGCTTGGGCCTTTTCACTGCGGCCCCCTCGGGCTATTCACCCTACCGAGGCACCCCTTCTCCCGAAGTTACGGGGTCATTTTGCCGAGTTCCTTAACGAGAGTTCTTCCGCGCGCCTTAGAATTCTCTTCTCGCCTACCTGTGTCGGTTTGCGGTACGGGCACCTTCACCTGACTAGAGGCTTTTCTTGGCAGTGTGAGATCATGACCTTCGCTACTGTAATTTTCACTCCCCATCACAGCCCAGCCTTAACGATGTGCGGATTTGCCTACACATCAGCCTCACTGCTTGGACGGACATCCATCAGTCCGCGTCACTACCCTCCTGCGTCCCCCCATCGTTCATAACGGTTTATGGTGGTACAGGAATTTCAACCTGTTGTCCTTCGACTACGCCTTTCGGCCTCGCCTTAGGTCCCGACTTACCCTGAGCGGACGAGCCTTCCTCAGGAAACCTTGGGCTTTCGGCGGATCAGATTCTCACTGATCTTTTCGTTACTCATACCGGCATTCTCACTTGTATACGCTCCAGCGCTCCTTACGGTACACCTTCGACGCCTATACAACGCTCCCCTACCCCTGAATCGACTTCACTCCGCCTTCGAAGTGATGTGTTTATCCCCGAGAAGCATTTGGTCATCCTTGATTTCATCGCAAGT